>NZ_CP088245.1:0-32500 GCF_021117275.1 Metabacillus sp. B2-18 | reverse complement strand
CAAAGAACTTTTTCCGCCTCATCAGAAGCGACTTTAATATATTATCACGTTCGCTTCATTTAAGTCAACATCTTTTTAAAAGTTTTTCAAAAGATGTTTTTAAATAAGCAAGTCGCCCTTTTTCAAAGACGAATACTAATATAACACCCCATTAAAAACATGTCAACACAAAAAGAAAAACAAATGGATATCCCACTTGTTTTAAGCAATAATAAATGTTTTTATAACGATTAGTGCTGCTAACCCGGGGATTCCCAATATCCCAGAGATACTTGATGTTATTAGATTAATTGGAATATGTAAATCTATGCTTGTACCAAATGCATTTACAAAAAATAATAATAGCGCTCCAACTATAACCTTTACAAACAGTTGACCGATCCATTGAATTGGTTTAATCGGTGCTCCGACAAACAATAGAATCAGTACGAGTCCACCCAATATAGAAAAAACTATAATAGGATCCATTTCACCACTCCCTTTTATCCTCTTACTATAAAAGATATGGAAGTGCGTTTAAAAATAGAACAAGCTATAATAGATAACATCTACTATAGCTTGCCAATTTTAATGTTTCGGTTTTTTGCTTCCTTTAATAAAAAGAAGTATTTCGCTTCTGCTACTTTTAATTCATAGAGTACCTCAGGAGAAGGTTCAACACTTTTATCAATCAGTTGCTTTTGTCGATTCCACTCTTTCTTCTTCAGAAGTAAGTTTTGAATCAGTTGTTGATCATATTGATTTCTCAGCCATCCTTTACGGCGAAAAAGCATCTCATCCCCCCCTTTACAGCTCTCTTCTTCCTTCTAGTGCTCTTGATAGGGTAACTTCATCAGCATATTCCAAATCTCCACCTACCGGTAAACCATGTGCAATTCTAGTTAGTTTAATACCCGATGGCTTTAATAATCTTGAAATATACATTGCAGTTGCTTCCCCTTCAATATTAGGGTTTGTTGCTAAAATAACTTCTTGAATCACGTCATCTTGAAGCCTTTTTAAAAGCTCCGGTATTTTTATATCTTCAGGTCCGATCCCTTCCATAGGAGAAATTGAACCATGAAGTACATGGTACAGTCCGTTATATTCTTTCATTTTCTCCATTGCGATCACATCTTTAGGATCTTGAACAACACAAACAACGCTTTTATCACGTCGATCATCTTCGCATATATAACAAGGATCCTGATCAGTAATATGGCCACAAACAGAGCAGTACGATAAATTCCGCTTGGCATTAACTAGAGCCTTTGCGAAATCCAAGACCACATCTTCTTTCATATTTAATACAAAAAAAGCCAGTCGAACGGCCGTTTTTGGACCGATTCCTGGCAATTTCATAAAGCTATCGATTAGCTTTGATATTGGTTCAGGATAATGCATGATAATCCTCCTAGAACATTCCCGGTAAATTCATTCCTTTTGTGAATTGTCCCATAGTTTCATTTGTTAAATCGTCCATCTTTTTAAGTGCATCGTTTGTAGCAGCTAATACTAAGTCTTGAAGCATTTCGATATCTTCTGGATCTACTACTTCTTCCTTAATGTTAACTTCTACTATTTCCTTTTGGCCATTAACAACAACAGTTACCATACCGCCACCAGCAGTACCTTCTACTGTTTTTTCAGCAAGTTCTTCCTGGGCTTTCGCCATATCCTTTTGCATTTTTTGCATTTGCTTCATCATCTTTTGCATATTACCCATTCCGCCACGCATCATTTTACATTCCTCCAGTTTTTAGTCTTTTATTTCAATAAGTTCATTTCCTACTAATTTTCTTGCTTCAGCAATTAAAGGATCTTCTTCTCCACTTTCTTGCTGATTTTGCTCATCGTCTTTTTGGTCTTTAAGGAATTCCTTCCTTATTTTACCCCAATCATGTTCTGGAACGCCAACCATTTCCATATTCTTGCCGACTAATTCCTGTAAAATCATTTCTAAGTTTGTTCGAACATTATTGTTATTTTCAGCTACCATTTTACAATGAATTTCAAATTTGAATTT
Organism: Metabacillus sp. B2-18; assembly: GCF_021117275.1. Lineage (NCBI taxonomy): Bacteria > Bacillati > Bacillota > Bacilli > Caryophanales > Bacillaceae > Metabacillus > Metabacillus sp. B2-18. Next base: position 30,495 of record NZ_CP088245.1, on the reverse strand, counting down.
CAAAACAAAGGCATGATCTGATGCTGCTACAGGTTCACTATCATTTAGTAGTGCTGCATGAGACACCTTATTTTGGCGTCTTAGCATCTCTAGCAGCTCTGCCCAGCGTCCTTTAATTATCTCTAAGTCTTTTCTTGTAGCGTTTTTAAGGATTTCTTGAATTCTTCCTTCTGGTGTTTTATAACCACCACTTTTCATTGAGCGCTGCTTTGGTTCAGAACCTGTTGCAGCCTGCTGTGGTGCAGAGATCCCTTGCTGTTTTATTCGGTTTATTTCTGATTGTAAATTGTTTATCTTATCTAGAAGTGCTTGATACCCCTCTTGATTAGGCTGAGAAGTAGTATGAGCACTTTGACAAAGCTTCACAAGTGCTACCTCTAAAAAAATTCGTGGATGGTTTGTCCATTTCATCTCTTGCTGACTTTTACTTAAAACATCAATTGTCTCATAAATCTCAGCAGAAGGGATTTCCTTTGAAAGTTGAATAAATTGTTCATCAACTGATACTCGTTCAAGTACATCTTCTAACGTTGGTGCCGTCTGGTAAAGAAGCATGTCTCGGTAATAAAAAATAAAATCTTCAATAAATCTACTTGGGTCTTTACCTTGATACATAAGTTGATCAAGTGCTTGTAAGGCAATTGTCACATCTTTTTGATGAATGGCCTCTGCAATTCTTCCGATAATCTCTTGAGAGACAGACCCAGTAATTAGCAAAGCTTCATCAATACTTACTTGCTCATCACTATAAGATATAGCTTGATCTAGGAGGCTTAACGCATCACGCATACCACCATCAGCTGCTCTTGCTATTACATCTAGAGCTGCTTCTTCTACATTAACCTGCTGATTATGTATGATTTCCTTCATTCTCCCTACAATAGCAGATGCAGTAATTCTTCTAAAATCAAAGCGTTGACAGCGGGAGATGATTGTTAGCGGGATCTTATGTGGTTCTGTTGTAGCTAAGATAAAAATCACATGCTTAGGAGGCTCTTCTAGCGTTTTAAGTAAGGCATTAAAAGCTCCAATCGATAACATATGAACTTCATCGACGATATATACCTTATATTGTACAGATGATGGTGCATACTTTACTTTATCTCTTATATCCCTTATTTCATCAACACCGTTATTAGATGCAGCATCAATCTCAATGACATCAGAAATTGACCCGTTTGTGATTCCTTTACAAGCAGCACACTCATTACATGGCTCCGCAACTGGTGCCTTTTCACAGTTCACTGCTTTTGCAAAGATTTTCGCTGCACTTGTTTTCCCTGTTCCACGTGGTCCAGAAAAAAGATAAGCATGTGAAAATTTATTTTGTAATAGGGCATTTTGTAAGGTTTTAGTAATATGTTCTTGTCCAACCACATCATGAAACAGCTGTGGTCGAAAAACACGATATAGAGCTTGATAACCCACAAAAACGTCTCCCTTCTTCTTCTTCCTTTTTATTATAACAACCAACAGAAATTTTACAAAGTTGTTTATATGTGAGTTCATTCATAATGATCACTTTTAAACCAAAAACGAACATTTTTCTTTCGCTAACCTTATTGTTGAATAATATAAAATAAATGCACAATAAGATGAATGTTTATACGTTTTTTAATAACCAGTTGTGAATTATTACATTCTTTCATGTAAATAAAAAACTCACCCTATAAGAGTGAGTTTTATTTTAAAATTAACTGCCGTGCACCTTCCGTCGATTAGCCACCATAGGCGTTACTCAAGCAGTTAGCTCGGCTCAGGCAACCCCGCGGCACATGAGAGCTTCCACTTAATGCTGCTTCCTTCCGGACCTGACATGGTTCATGGATTCCCATTGCGCAGGACCCAAGCGTCAACACCACTTACTTGAGGCAGCCCTACAGTGTTCTAACCTCTAGAAGGGATTCGGCCTCGCTAGAGCGGATTGCGAGTACAGGGCACCGCTACCTCCCCGCTTAGCACGGCAAAATTGATACCATATTTAGTTGCGCCGTTTGTCCGACGCATGTATTAGTATATATCCTTCTCATATAAAATGCAATGGTTAGACTTTGTAAGTTTTTGTCATGTGTTTTTTCTTTTCTTTTTCTTCTCTCTTAACTCACGAAAAAAAGAACTGAGCATTTCACTACATTCCTGCTCTTCAATTCCCTTTGTGACTTCAACTTGGTGATTAAACCGCTCCTCCTGAAGTAAGTTCATTAGAGTACCTGCACATCCACCCTTTGGGTCAGAAGCACCGTAAACAACTCTCTTTATCCTCGAAAGGACAATGGCACCAGCACACATAGGACAAGGCTCTAATGTAACATATAGTGTAGCATCTTCTAATCTCCAAGAATCTACTGTCTTACACGCTTGGTCAATTGCTAAGATTTCAGCATGAGCAATCGATCGTTGTTCAGTTTCCCTCAAATTATGAGCTGCACCCACAACGATATCATTTAAAACAATCACTGCCCCAATTGGAACTTCTCCGATTTCTTTTGCTTTTCTTGCCTCTTCTAAAGCTATTTTCATAAAGTGTTGATCATTCATACTTGAGTTACCCCTTATAGAATTGGTGAATTTGTTCATCCTATTGTTTAAAAAGGAGAATCGATCAATGAAAACAAAAAGTGAACAAGCACTCCTCATTATAGATATGATCAATGATTTTCAATTTCATAATGGCCCTATCTTAGCTAAACAAGCTGATACCATCTCACATAACATTCTTTCTCTGAAGGAAAACATGAAAAAGAACGGCTCTCCAATTATTTATATCAATGATCATTATAAACTATGGCAAGCCAACTTTGAAAAGATTGCAGCAAAGTGCCGAAATTCATTAAGTGAAAATATCATTCATCGCCTTTATCCTAATGATGATGATTACTTTTTGATTAAACCGAAACATTCTGCTTTTTATGGTACAGCATTGAATACCCTTTTATATAGCTTAAATATTAAGGAACTTGTCATTACAGGGATTGCCGGGAATATATGTGTCTTGTTTACAGCTAACGATGCATATATGAGAGAATATCGAATTACTATTCCCTCTGATTGCATTGCCTCTAATACAGAGGAGGATAATGATTTTGCATTAAGAATGATGAAACATACTCTTAAAGCATCTATTACCTGAGTCTAAAAATAGCTGACATGTATCAAGCCTCCTTCACATATGATGTACTAAAATGTTTTTGTGAGGAGGATAGACATGCAAATACATATTGTCCAGCAAGGACAAAGTTTGTATGGTATTGCACAGGCCTATAATACAACTGTAAATGAAATCGTTCGAACAAATGAATTACCAAACCCTAATAATCTGGTTATCGGTCAAGCGCTTGTTATCCCGATTAAAGGAAGGTTTTATTGGGTCCAACCTGGAGACAGCTTATTTTCAATAGCCCAAAGATATGGTTTTTCAGCTGCAGAGTTAGCTAGAATTAATAATCTTAATGTGAATCAGCCACTTTCACCTGGATTCAGATTATATATACCTGAAGGACAAAAAAGATCTGTAGAATCCAATGCTTATATTGAGCCTAGAGGTACAAGTGTAGCTGCTAACCTTGAGCAAGCAGCTCGTGAGGCTGCACCATATTTAACATACTTGGGTCCTTTTAGCTTTCAAATTCAGAGAGATGGTACATTAAAAGAACCATTATTAAATAACTTTCCGGAGATTGCCCGACAAAATGGCGTCACATTAATGATGGCCATCACCAACTTAGAAAATGATCAATTTAGTGATGAATTAGGTAGAATTGTTTTAACAAACATGGATATACAAAATAAACTGTTAGATAATATCGTAAGAACAGCAAAGAAATATGGATTTAGAGATATCCATTTTGACATGGAGTATTTAAGACCTCAAGATCGTGAGGCATACAATCAATTTCTAAGAAAAGCAAAAGCTAGATTTAGTCAAGAAGGTTGGCTTCTATCAACAGCTTTAGCTCCTAAAACGAGTGCAGATCAAAAAGGAAAATGGTATGAAGGACATGATTACAAGGCACACGGTCAAATTGTTGATTTCGTTGTTATTATGACTTATGAATGGGGATACAGCGCTGGACCTCCTTTGGCAGTATCACCAATTGGCCCTGTTCGAGAAGTGTTAGAATATGCGATTAGTGAGATGCCTAGTCGCAAAATTATGATGGGTCAAAACCTATATGGATATGACTGGACGCTTCCTTTTGTGGCTGGTGGTCAATACGCAAAGGCAGTAAGCCCTCAACAAGCTATCCAATTAGCAAGTACGAACAACGTACCAATTCGCTATGATCAAGAAGCACAAGCACCTCATTTTAATTATACTGATGCCGGTGGTAAAGAACATAAAGTATGGTTTGAGGATGCAAGGTCCATTCAAGCTAAATATGATTTGATTAAAGAGTTAGATTTAAGAGGAATTAGCTATTGGAAACTAGGCTTAGCCTTTCCACAAAATTGGCTCCTCCTTGCTGATAACTTCACAATTGAGAAGAAATAGTTACCTACTGAAGTACTCATTGAAAAATGGGTGCTTTTTTGGTTAATTTTAAGTAAATTGTTAGGGATTGTGAGATAAATATAGAAAAAGAAAGCAATCAGTTAATTTTTAACTCAAAATGGGTTTTGCATGGTAAAATGAAATTTGTCGATTTTTAGTATAGGTGTTTCGTTTTGAAGGAGGACCCATTATGAATATACCCTTTATTACTGTAGAGGGACCAATTGGTGTTGGAAAAACATCATTATCTAAAGCAATTGCTGATTATTATCAGTTTCATCTATTAAAAGAAATTGTTGAAGAGAATCCTTTCTTAGGAAAGTTTTACGCTGATATTGAGGAGTGGAGCTTTCAAACAGAAATGTTCTTTCTTTGCAATCGTTATAAACAATTAGAAGATATCGATAAAAAATTTCTCCAAGTCAATAAACCAGTTGTAGCGGATTATCATATTTATAAAAATCTTATTTTTGCTAAACGTACATTAAAAAATGAGCAGTATGATAAATACTTAAAAATCTATGATATTTTAACGGATGGAATGCCTAAGCCAAATATCATTATTTATTTAAGCGCAAGTTTAGATACTCTACTTAATAGAATTGCAAAAAGAGGTCGCGAAATTGAGCATCAAATTGACCCAAACTACTTGCAACAACTCTCAGAAGACTATGATATTGCTATGACACAATGGGAAAAAGAAAATCCATCCATCCCTATTATACGATTTAACGGAGATTCATTAGATTTTGTTCAAAATAAACAAGACTTAACCTATATATTCAATACATTGAATCAGTATTTGCAAAAAGGAGTAACAATAGATGAATTTACGAGAAAAATATAATATTCCAAACAATGCTGTGATTACGATTGCAGGTACCGTTGGTGTAGGAAAGTCAACCATGACAAAAGCTCTGGCAAAGGAACTTGATTTTAAAACATCGTTTGAGAAAGTTGATTCCAATCCTTATCTTGACAAATTTTATGCGGATTTTGAAAGATGGAGCTTTCATTTACAAATCTATTTTCTTGCTGAACGCTTTAAAGAGCAAAAAAAGATTTTTGAATATGGCGGAGGATTTATTCAGGATCGTTCCATCTATGAAGACACTGGAATCTTTGCAAAAATGCATTATGAAAAAGGAACAATGTCTGAAGTAGATTATGAAACATACCGAAATTTATTTGATGCAATGGTTATGACCCCTTATTTCCCACATCCTGACCTTCTGATCTATCTTGAAGGAAGTTTAGACGATATATTATCTCGAATTAAATTACGTGGACGAGCTATGGAGCAGCAAACTCCCGTAGAATATTGGCAAGAGATGCACCAGCGTTATGAGGATTGGATTAATAACTTCAACGCCTGCCCTGTTTTACGTATTAACATTAATGATTACGACATTATGACAAATGACCAATCCATTGAACCAATTATAGAAAGAATTGGCTACTTTATTGAGCAAACAAAATTTCTCAAAAAATAAGATACAATAAAAAAGGCATTTAGGAACAGAAATTCTGATCTTAAATGCCTTTTATTACTCTATCTAGAGTTAAGCCCTTACAAAGGGTAATAAAAAAAACCGTTACTATGTAACGATTTTCACCAATCTCCCATATTTTATGCGCTTAATATGAGAATTATTTATAATATTATGGAGGAGGAAAGGGGATTCGAACCCCTGCGGGCTTTGACACCCCTGTCGGTTTTCAAGACCGATCCCTTCAGCCGGACTTGGGTATTCCTCCTTGTTGACAAGATATAATTTATCATAAGATATATATGCTTGTCAACAATTCTTTAAAAAAATTTTAGTTTTATTAAAAACCTTAAATTTCTTTCTAAACCTGCGTTTTTATTCTACAACAGATATACGTTCTTTGTTCCCCATATACGGTCTTAATACCTCTGGAATAATGACTGATCCATCTTCTTGCTGATAATTTTCTAAAATAGCAGCAACTGTACGACCAATTGCTAAACCAGATCCATTTAATGTGTGAACATGTTCAACTTTCGCTTTGGCTTCTCTTCTGAATCGAATATTAGCACGTCGAGCTTGGAATGCCTCAAAATTACTACAAGAAGAGATTTCACGATACGTTCCATAGCTTGGAATCCAGACTTCTAAGTCATACTTTTTAGCTGCTGTGAATCCAAGATCAGCTGTACACATGCTCATAACACGATATGGTAGTCCTAATAATTGAAGTACTTTTTCAGCATGACCTGTTAGCTTTTCTAGCTCCTCATAAGAATCCTCTGGTTTAACGAAACGAACAAGCTCTACTTTGTTAAACTGATGTTGACGAATTAGTCCTCTTGTATCTCTCCCAGCAGATCCAGCTTCTGAACGGAAATTTGCACTGAATGCAGCATAGCTGATTGGAAGTTGTTCTACATTAAGGATTTCCTCACGATGTAAATTTGTTACTGGAACTTCTGCCGTTGGAATTAAGAAATAGTCTTCTCCAACGATCTTAAAAGCATCTTCCTCAAATTTTGGTAATTGACCTGTTCCAGTCATACTATCTCTATTCACAATAAAAGGTGGCATGATTTCTGTATAACCATGTTCCTCTACATGTAAATCAAGCATAAAGTTAAAGAGTGCTCTCTCTAATCTAGCTCCTAAACCACGATAGAATACAAAACGGCTGCCAGTTACTTTTGCTGCTCTTTCGAAATCTAAAATTTGCAGACCATCTGCAATTTCCCAATGCGGTTTTGGTTCAAATGAGAATTCAGGGATCTTTCCCCAATTTCGAGCTTCTACATTATCATCTTCTGTATCACCAACAGGAACACTTTCATGAGGAATATTTGGGATAGATAATAGCAATTGCTCTAATGCTGTTTCTACCTCGCGTAATTCATCATCATATTCTTTTATTTTTTCTCCTACGTCTTTCATTTCACTAATAAGGTGATCAGCATCCTGTTTTTCCCTTTTTAGTTGAGCAACCTGAGAAGATACTTCATTTCTTTTGCTTTTTAATTCTTCTGTAGCTGCGATAAGCTCTCTTCTTTTTTTATCCAGATCCTCAAATTTGCCAAAGTCCGTTAAATCCTCTCCACGTTTGGCTAATTTTTGTTTTGCTTCATCCAAGTTAGCACGTAAAAATTTAATATCCAACATATTAACATTCTCCTTTTCAATAGAATATATTTGAACACAAAAAACTCCCGTCCCATAGAAGGGACGAGAGTTACCCGCGTTGCCACCCTAGTTAAAAATACAAATGTATTTTTCACTTAATGAATAACGGTCATAGCCGGAATAACCTACTTAAACTGTTGTTTGTTCAGCCATTCATTCAAGGATGGATTCGCAAGCATCTATCACCGATTTTCACCAGCCATCGGCTCTCTATAGATAGAACATCATGCTACTAGTTCCTATCATCATGTTTTCATATAATTGATTTAGTACATAATTTACTATAAGTTTACAGCACTAGCAAGTTTTTTATACCTTTTATTTAGACTCTTTCACCATATTTATAAATAACTGAGTCATTCGGTGATCATCCGTTAGTTCTGGATGAAATGAGCATCCAAGAAATTGACCCTGTCTAGCAGCAACGATTCTTCCGTTATGTTTAGATAAAATCTCTACATCTTCTCCAACTTCCACAATATGTGGAGCTCGTATGAAGACACCAACAAAATCTTCACCAACACCGGTAATCATTAGCTCTGCTTCAAAGCTATCCTTTTGGCGACCAAAGGAGTTACGTTCTACCGTAACATCCAATAATCCTAAATGAGACTCAGAATAACCTACTAGATTTTTTGCTAATAGAATTAAGCCTGCACATGTTCCGAACATAGGCTTACCTGATTCAGCAAAAGCTTTTAAAGGTTCCATGAAGTTATATTTATCGATTAAGCGACGCATTGTGGTGCTTTCTCCACCTGGAATAATTAAGCCGTCAAGGTCATCAAGTTGATCTGTTGTCTTAACGACGATTCCTTCTGCACCACAAGCTTCGATTGAACGAATATGTTCTCGCACAGCACCTTGTAAACCTAAAACACCAATTTTCAGCATGTAAAAAACTCCTTTATCTTACCAACCACGCTCTTGCATTCTGTGTTCTGGTAAAAGGCTTGAAATTTCAATTCCTTGCATTGCAGATCCAAGTCCTTTTGATAGGCTTGCAATTAACTCATAATCTTGGAAGTGTGTTGTTGCTTCAACGATTGAACGAGCAAATTTTGCAGGATTTTCTGATTTAAAGATACCAGAACCAACGAATACACCGTCTGCTCCTAATTGCATCATTAATGCCGCATCAGCAGGAGTTGCTACACCACCAGCTGCGAAGTTAACAACAGGTAATTTACCTTCTTTTTTGATTTGAAGAAGAAGTTCAAATGGTGCACCAAGATTTTTCGCTTCAGTCATTAATTCATCTTCACTCATTGCTGCAACTTTACGAATTTGAGCATTTACTTTACGCATATGACGTACCGCCTCAACGATGTTACCAGTACCTGGCTCACCTTTTGTACGAAGCATTGAAGCACCTTCAGCAATACGGCGTGTTGCTTCACCAAGATCACGGCATCCACATACAAATGGAACTGTGAAATCACTTTTTAGTAGGTGATATTCTTCGTCAGCTGGAGTTAATACTTCACTCTCATCAATATAATCTACACCCATAGCTTCAAGTACACGAGCTTCAACGATGTGACCGATACGAGCTTTTGCCATAACTGGAATAGATACAGCATTCATAACGTCCTCAACGATTGTAGGATCAGCCATTCTTGCTACACCGCCTGCTGCACGAATGTCAGCTGGAACTCGCTCAAGTGCCATTACAGCAACAGCGCCTGCTTCCTCTGCGATTTTTGCTTGCTCTGCATTTACAACGTCCATGATGACGCCGCCTTTTTGCATTTCTGCCATTCCACGTTTTACGCGGTCAGTACCTGTATTGTTACTCATCTGTTTGTCCCCCTTATGTAATTTCCTATGTAATAGGATTTGTTTTAGCTATATGAAAAATTCATCTACGCTATATTTTATCCTAACTTCTAAAAAAATCCTATCAAAATAAATATAATTAGTAAAACAATTCCTACATATTTCACTATTCTATCATTTTGCACCTGAGATAATTTTCTATTATATACCTATTTCAGTAAAAATTTAATACTTTTTTATACTGTTTCTCAAACCAAAAAGAAAAAGACCCCCACATTGGGAGTCTTCCTACTTAAAACCAGTCTTTAACTGTGTCTGTTACTGTTTCCCATAATCCACCAAAGAAACCACCAATTCCTCTCATGGATAAAACAAACCAGTTTGCCTTTTCAACAGCTTCTTTTGTAATAAGATCTACTTGAGGAAGTTTATCTTTTTGAACATAGCTTAGTGCTTCTCCTTCACCAGCATAATTCACAATCATTGTTCCTACCTTTTGACCTTCCTTAACTGGAGCAGTCAATTCTCCTACTTTCGTTAATTGACTAGAATCAATCTTATAAGATGCCTTATATGATTCTTCTTCTCCATTTTTCACAACAAGCGTAACGGCTTTCTTTGTTTCTACAGATACACTATCTTCTTTCCCTTTTACTACCGGGATCGTTGACTCTTTCTTAATTTGATAACCAGCAGGAAAAACTTCTTTTACTGTAAAATGATCAAACGCATAATTCAACATCTTTTCGGTTGCAAAGAAGCGTGGATTTTTAACATCTCCACCTCCATCTTCAGCTTTTGCATTCATCACAACTGTGATTACTCGCATACCGTTTTTTTCAGCAGTTGCTGTAAAGCAAGAGCCTGCAGATGAAGTTGATCCAGTTTTCAGTCCATCAACGCCTTCATAGCCGTAAACAAGACCTGGAAGCATCCAGTTCCAGTTTGGCATCTCTGTAGCATCATCAGTTCCTTCTCTGAAGGTTTTTTTAGCAATACTAGCTGTTTTTAAGATATCAGGAAAATCCTGAATTAATCGTTGTGATAACAGTGCCATATCTCGAGCAGAAACTTTACTTTCTGCATCTGCACTTGTTCCTTCAGGGTGCTTTCCAAGTAAATCTTTATTTTCTAATCCTGTTGCATTAACAAATTCATAGTTTGTTAAACCTAATTCTTTTGCTTTATCATTCATCATTTTTACAAATGCCGTTTCGGATCCAGCAATTAACTCAGCCAGACCAATTGCTGCACCATTTGCAGAATAAATGGCCATAGCCTCATATAATTCCTCTACATTGTAAGAGCCATCAAGTCGTAATGGTACATTTGATAGATTACGATTTTGAGAAATTTCATACACATATTCACTAGGTGTATACGTTTGATCCCACTTGATTTTTCCATCCTTTATTGCTTCTAGCACCAGGTACTCTGTCATAACCTTTGCCATACTAGCGACTGGTAGCATTTCATCTACGTTTTTACCATAAAGAATAGTACCTGTTGATTCTTCAATAATGATTGCAGAACTTGCATTAATAGAAATGGGCTCTGCTGCTTGTGCATTTGAATAAGGGTAAAAAGACGTAATTACAAATGCAAAAGCAACGACAATTGCAATTAATTGTTTTATTCTCACGTTGTTCATTACCTCCATGTTTTTAGTCAATCTATTTAAAATTCAGTGAATGTTTTTCTCTATCTAGACACAACAAGATAGATTTTATCATAGAAAGGATAAAAAAAATAGACAGAGTCATAGACTCTGTCAAATGTTATAGTTCTGCCATAATTACCTCTTTTTTGTTTCAAAAGTCCTATTATAAAGAGTAATTTGGGGCTTCTTTCGTAATTTGTACATCGTGTGGATGGCTTTCTTTTAAGCCTGCACCTGTCATACGAATAAATTGTGAGTTTTCTCTTAGTTCTTGAAGATCTTTCGTACCACAATATCCCATTCCTGATCGGATTCCACCAACAAGCTGATAAATTGTATCAGCTAATGGACCTTTGTAAGGAGTTCTTCCTTCAATTCCCTCTGGAACAAACTTTTTATTATCTTCTTGGAAGTAACGGTCCTTACTTCCCTTCTCCATCGCTGCAACTGATCCCATTCCACGGTATACTTTAAATCGTCTTCCTTGGAAGATTTCAGTTGCTCCTGGGCTCTCAGAAGTACCTGCAAGCAAGCTTCCTAACATAACAGCATGACCACCAGCTGCAAGTGCTTTTACCATATCTCCAGAGTATTTAATTCCTCCGTCAGCGATAATGGAAACTCCATGCTTTCTAGCCTCAGTTGCACAATCATAAACAGCTGTAATTTGTGGAACACCTACTCCAGCTACAACCCTTGTTGTACAAATAGAACCAGGACCAATTCCAACTTTAACTACATTCGCTCCTGCTTCAATTAAATCTCTTGTAGCATCTGCTGTTGCGACATTACCAGCAATGATGTTTAATTCAGGATATTCGTTACGAATTGCTTTTACTGTTTCTAATACACCTTTAGAATGACCATGGGCAGTATCAACAACAATCGCATCTACATTTTTTTCAACCAACTTCTGTACACGTACCATTGTATCTGCTGTTACTCCTACTGCTGCAGCAACTACTAAACGACCATGTGAGTCTTTTGCTGAATGAGGGAACTCAATAACTTTTTCAATATCCTTAATCGTTATTAATCCTTTAAGTACACCATCTTCATCAACTAAAGGTAATTTTTCAATTTTATGTTTTTGTAAGATACTCTCGGCATCCTTTAATGTTGTTCCAACATCTGCTGTTACAAGATTTTCTTTTGTCATCACATCACTGATCTTTATTGAATAATCCTGAATAAATCTCATATCACGGTTTGTGATGATTCCAACTAACTTTTGTTCTTCGGGGTTATTTACAATCGGAACACCTGAAATTCTATATTTACCCATTAAGTGCTCTGCATCATACACTTGATGCTCTGGAGTTAAATAAAATGGATCAGTAATAACTCCTCTTTCAGATCTTTTTACTTTATCCACTTGCTCTGCTTGTTGCTCAATTGACATGTTTTTATGGATAACACCCATACCACCCTGTCTTGCAATGGCAATTGCTAATTCTGCTTCTGTTACTGTATCCATCCCAGCACTAATGATTGGAATATTAAGCGTTAAGCTTGGAGTTAATTGTACACTTAAATCAACATCTCTAGGTAAAACCTCTGATTTAGCTGGTACTAATAAAACATCATCAAAAGTTAAGCCTTCTTTAGAAAATTTTTGTTCCCACATAGTAAAATCCCCCTTATTCGGCAAAATATTATTAGTAGATTATCAACATGTCATTAGACTGTCAAGAAAGTAATAAAGAGTTTAAATATTTAGAATTTATTAATTGGAGTGTACAATTTATGTCAGCACTAACTTGGGAACGCTTACTATCTTATCATTCAACACAGACTATACAAAAGAAACTAGAGAGAAGTTACCAACTTTCCTCATATGATAATGCGAGTGGTCTGTCATATGATAATTGTTACCGATTCATCTATTTCCTAAAACATGGCGAAAACTTTTTTAAGCAAGCAGATCAATCACCACATGCCATTCAGCCAATCTTGCTCTTTTACGGTATATCACAACTGATCAAAGCTTGTTTATTAATTGTGGACCCTGAATACCCCTCCACATCATCTGTTCTAGCTCATGGTGTATCAAGTAGAAAACGAAAAAAGCAACAATACCAATTTTTAAAAGATGAAATTAAAATTCAAAGAAACGGGTTATTCAGTCATGTTGCCAAACATCTTTTTCATATCGATCATCTTGAAGCAGAAAAATACTCAATGGAACAATTACTAAAACAAATTGCAGAAATGAAAGATGTTTTTATCTTTCATCTATCAGACAATCCCCTTATTAAGATATCAAGTGATAAATTAGGTCATCTAGCTCTTACTGAAGACATTGCCCAATCCTTTCATATGTCGGTAAATCGTCTTGGAGAATTTATAAAAGAACGATATCAATATAATATTGTGAGAGAAGAAGAAAATAATCTATATCTTAAAAGTAACCAAGCAAATTCATCAATCCAATTGTCACCATTTTTATATCACATTGAAGAGAAAGCGTACTACTTGCCAAATACCCGTGAATCGTTATCAAATTTACCAGAGATACTTGTTCATTATTTACTGCTTTATAATCTAAGTATGATCTCTAGATACGAAACTGAATGGTGGTATGAACTACTACTAGGTGCCACTAATGATGACTATCCATTCATACTAAGATATATGGAAATCGCTAAAAGGAAAATTCCTTTTTTTATTTTGGAGTTCTTGGAAGGGCGGTTATAGAAAGTAGCGTTTGTAAAGAAGTGAGTTGATGCGTGAAGTTAGGTAGGTACCTCTAGATTAGAGGTACCTGTTATAATCTTTTATTTACAGAGATGGTCATCACGTCAATTTCTGGACGTCACGTCGAATTGACATCGGATCAAGTCAATTTTACTGAGCGTCACGTCAAAATATCAGTTTGTCACGTCTAAGGTTCGGGTCATCACGTCAATTTCTGGGCGTCACGTCGAATTGACATCGGATCAAGTCAATTTTCCGGAGCATCACGTCAAAACATTAGTTTGTCACGTCTAAGGTTTGGATCATCACGTCAATTACTGATCATCACGTCGAATTGACATCTGATCAAGTCAATTTTCTGGAGCATCACGTCAAAACAGCAGTTTGTCACGTCTAAGGTTCAATACATCCAGTCGAGTACTAGTTATCATGTCTTTATTTCCTAATGAAACAGTAATTATCTTGAAGAGTCTTACTCTGCGATATAATAGTCATGACTGTAATTTATTTGCCAGTTCTGTTTCTTTCCTATTTTTATCTCTTTCCTCATTCCTACCTCTCTATCTATTCTTCTAAATACAAAAAAAGACCAGCATCTCTACTGATCTTTTCTCCATCTTACTTGGCGACGTCCTACTCTCACAGGGGGAAACCCCCAACTACCATCGGCGCTGAAGAGCTTAACTTCCGTGTTCGGCATGGGAACGGGTGTGACCTCTTCGCCATCATCACCAAATAATTTAGTTTACGGCTTCCGATGAACTTCACATTTCTGCGTCATCTCATTCGTCAACATCCTCACGTACTGAAGTACGCTCCGGTGTCTCCTCAATCGATTCCTTGAACTGTTCGTTCCTCGAAACCCTTTCACTTTGTATAAAGTTTTCAGGAATAATATATTCCTTCAAAACTAGATAACGATTCACAATTCAACTTCACTAAGCTTACGCTTTTATTAGGTTAAGTCCTCGATCGATTAGTATCAGTCAGCTCCACACGTCACCGCGCTTCCACCTCTGACCTATCAACCTGATCATCTTTCAGGGATCTTACTCACTAATGTGATGGGAAATCTCATCTTGAGGGGGGCTTCATGCTTAGATGCTTTCAGCACTTATCCCTTCCGCACATAGCTACCCAGCTATGCCTTTGGCAAGACAACTGGTACACCAGCGGTGCGTCCATCCCGGTCCTCTCGTACTAAGGACAGCTCCTCTCAAATTTCCTACGCCCACGACGGATAGGGACCGAACTGTCTCACGACGTTCTGAACCCAGCTCGCGTACCGCTTTAATGGGCGAACAGCCCAACCCTTGGGACCGACTACAGCCCCAGGATGCGATGAGCCGACATCGAGGTGCCAAACCTCCCCGTCGATGTGGACTCTTGGGGGAGATAAGCCTGTTATCCCCGGGGTAGCTTTTATCCGTTGAGCGATGGCCCTTCCATGCGGAACCACCGGATCACTAAGCCCGACTTTCGTCCCTGCTCGACTTGTAGGTCTCGCAGTCAAGCTCCCTTGTGCCTTTACACTCTACGAATGATTTCCAACCATTCTGAGGGAACCTTTGGGCGCCTCCGTTACATTTTAGGAGGCGACCGCCCCAGTCAAACTGCCCACCTGACACTGTCTCCCAGCCCGATCAGGGCTGTGGGTTAGAATTTCAATACAGCCAGGGTAGTATCCCACCGACGCCTCCACCGAAGCTAGCGCTCCGGCTTCTCAGGCTCCTACCTATCCTGTACAAGCTGTACCAAAATTCAATATCAGGCTACAGTAAAGCTCCACGGGGTCTTTCCGTCCTGTCGCGGGTAACCTGCATCTTCACAGGTACTATAATTTCACCGAGTCTCTCGTTGAGACAGTGCCCAGATCGTTACGCCTTTCGTGCGGGTCGGAACTTACCCGACAAGGAATTTCGCTACCTTAGGACCGTTATAGTTACGGCCGCCGTTTACTGGGGCTTCGGTTCAAAGCTTCGCTTGCGCTAACCTCTCCCCTTAACCTTCCAGCACCGGGCAGGCGTCAGCCCCTATACTTCGCCTTGCGGCTTCGCAGAGACCTGTGTTTTTGCTAAACAGTCGCCTGGGCCTATTCACTGCGGCTTTTCCGGGCTATTCACCCTAAAAAGCACCCCTTCTCCCGAAGTTACGGGGTCATTTTGCCGAGTTCCTTAACGAGAGTTCTCTCGCTCACCTTAGGATTCTCTCCTCGCCTACCTGTGTCGGTTTGCGGTACGGGCACCTCTCACCTCGCTAGAGGCTTTTCTTGGCAGTGTGGAATCAGGAACTTCGGTACTATAATTCCCTCGCCATCACAGCTCAGCCTTCACGACAACGGGATTTGCCTCATTGTCAGCCTAACTGCTTGGACGCGCATATCCAACAGCGCGCTTACCCTATCCTTCTGCGTCCCCCCATTGCTCAAACGGTGAGGAGGTGGTACAGGAATTTCAACCTGTTGTCCATCGCCTACGCCTTTCGGCCTCGGCTTAGGTCCCGACTTACCCTGAGCGGACGAGCCTTCCTCAGGAAACCTTAGGCATTCGGTGGAGGGGATTCTCACCCCTCTTTCGCTACTCATACCGGCATTCTCACTTCTAAGCGCTCCACCAGTCCTTACGGTCTGGCTTCACAGCCCTTAGAACGCTCTCCTACCACTGTTCGTAAGAACAGTCCACAGCTTCGGTGATACGTTTAGCCCCGGTACATTTTCGGCGCAGAGTCACTCGACCAGTGAGCTATTACGCACTCTTTAAATGGTGGCTGCTTCTAAGCCAACATCCTGGTTGTCTAAGCAACTCCACATCCTTTTCCACTTAACGTATACTTTGGGACCTTAGCTGGTGGTCTGGGCTGTTTCCCTCTTGACTACGGATCTTATCACTCGCAGTCTGACTCCTGAACATAAGTCTTTGGCATTCGGAGTTTGACTGAATTCGGTAACCCGATGGGGGCCCCTAGTCCAATCAGTGCTCTACCTCCAAGACTCTCATTTCAAGGCTAGCCCTAAAGCTATTTCGGAGAGAACCAGCTATCTCCAAGTTCGATTGGAATTTCTCCGCTACCCACACCTCATCCCCGCACTTTTCAACGTGCGTGGGTTCGGGCCTCCATTCAGTGTTACCTGAACTTCACCCTGGACATGGGTAGATCACCTGGTTTCGGGTCTACGACCACGTACTATGCACGCCCTATTCAGACTCGCTTTCGCTGCGGCTCCGTCTTATCAACTTAACCTTGCACGGGATCGTAACTCGCCGGTTCATTCTACAAAAGGCACGCCATTACCCATTAACGGGCTTTGACTACTTGTAGGCACACGGTTTCAGGATCTCTTTCACTCCCCTTCCGGGGTGCTTTTCACCTTTCCCTCACGGTACTGGTTCACTATCGGTCACTAGGGAGTATTTAGCCTTGGGAGATGGTCCTCCCTGCTTCCGACGGGATTTCACGTGTCCCGCCGTACTCAGGATCCACTCTGGAGGGAACGAAGTTTCAACTACAGGGTTGTTACCTTCTTTGACGGGCCTTTCCAGACCTCTTCATTTACTCCGTTCCTTTGTAACTCCGTATAGAGTGTCCTACAACCCCAAGAGGCAAGCCTCTTGGTTTGGGCTTCTTCCGTTTCGCTCGCCGCTACTTGGGAAATCGCGTTTGCTTTCTCTTCCTCCGGGTACTTAGATGTTTCAGTTCCCCGGGTCTGCCATCATCACCCTATGAATTCAGGTGAAGATACTACTCCATTACGAGCAGTGGGTTTCCCCATTCGGAAATCTCCGGATCAAAGCTTACTTACAGCTCCCCGAAGCATATCGGTGTTAGTACCGTCCTTCATCGGCTCCTAGTGCCAAGGCATCCACCGTGCGCCCTTAACAACTTAACCTTTGACATCGAAGATGTCGTTTAAATCAATTATTAAGAGAATCACTAAACTAAGCGTTTAAACTCAGTGAATTACTTGAATTGTTTTCGTTATCTAGTTTTCAAGGAACATATTTGGTGGAGCCTAGCGGGATCGAACCGCTGACCTCCTGCGTGCAAAGCAGGCGCTCTCCCAGCTGAGCTAAGGCCCCATATATCATATTTTGAGATGGTGGGCCTAAATGGACTCGAACCATCGACCTCACGCTTATCAGGCGTGCGCTCTAACCAGCTGAGCTATAGGCCCATCTCTATATTGAAAGAGAACAAAGTTCTCTCAAAACTAAACAAAATACCAAGCGTGCCTCATTTTCCTTAGAAAGGAGGTGATCCAGCCGCACCTTCCGATACGGCTACCTTGTTACGACTTCACCCCAATCATCTGTCCCACCTTAGGCGGCTGGCTCCTTACGGTTACCCCACCGACTTCGGGTGTTACAAACTCTCGTGGTGTGACGGGCGGTGTGTACAAGGCCCGGGAACGTATTCACCGCGGCATGCTGATCCGCGATTACTAGCGATTCCGGCTTCATGCAGGCGAGTTGCAGCCTGCAATCCGAACTGAGAATGGTTTTATGGGATTGGCTTGACCTCGCGGTCTTGCAGCCCTTTGTACCATCCATTGTAGCACGTGTGTAGCCCAGGTCATAAGGGGCATGATGATTTGACGTCATCCCCACCTTCCTCCGGTTTGTCACCGGCAGTCACCTTAGAGTGCCCAACTGAATGCTGGCAACTAAGATCAAGGGTTGCGCTCGTTGCGGGACTTAACCCAACATCTCACGACACGAGCTGACGACAACCATGCACCACCTGTCACTTCGTCCCCCGAAGGGGAACCTTCTATCTCTAGAAGTAGCGAAGGATGTCAAGACCTGGTAAGGTTCTTCGCGTTGCTTCGAATTAAACCACATGCTCCACCGCTTGTGCGGGCCCCCGTCAATTCCTTTGAGTTTCAGTCTTGCGACCGTACTCCCCAGGCGGAGTGCTTAATGCGTTTGCTGCAGCACTAAAGGGCGGAAACCCTCTAACACTTAGCACTCATCGTTTACGGCGTGGACTACCAGGGTATCTAATCCTGTTCGCTCCCCACGCTTTCGCGCCTCAGCGTCAGTTACAGACCAGAGAGTCGCCTTCGCCACTGGTGTTCCTCCACATCTCTACGCATTTCACCGCTACACGTGGAATTCCACTCTCCTCTTCTGCACTCAAGTTCCCCAGTTTCCAATGACCCTCCACGGTTGAGCCGTGGGCTTTCACATCAGACTTAAGAAACCGCCTGCGCGCGCTTTACGCCCAATAATTCCGGACAACGCTTGCCACCTACGTATTACCGCGGCTGCTGGCACGTAGTTAGCCGTGGCTTTCTGGTTAGGTACCGTCAAGGTACCAGCAGTTACTCTGGTACTTGTTCTTCCCTAACAACAGAACTTTACGACCCGAAGGCCTTCATCGTTCACGCGGCGTTGCTCCGTCAGACTTTCGTCCATTGCGGAAGATTCCCTACTGCTGCCTCCCGTAGGAGTCTGGGCCGTGTCTCAGTCCCAGTGTGGCCGATCACCCTCTCAGGTCGGCTACGCATCGTCGCCTTGGTGAGCCGTTACCTCACCAACTAGCTAATGCGCCGCGGGTCCATCTGTAAGTGACAGCTAAAAGCCGTCTTTCAATTTTGAACCATGCGGTTCAAAATGTTATCCGGTATTAGCTCCGGTTTCCCGGAGTTATCCCAATCTTACAGGCAGGTTACCCACGTGTTACTCACCCGTCCGCCGCTAACCTCAGGGAGCAAGCTCCCATTGGTTCGCTCGACTTGCATGTATTAGGCACGCCGCCAGCGTTCGTCCTGAGCCAGGATCAAACTCTCCAATAAAGAGTTGATATAGCTCATAAAGTTTGTACTATATAGTACATTGTTTTTGTTAATAAAAATTAACGTTGGCACGCTTGGTTTTGTTTAGTTTTCAAAGAACTTGTGATGTCACTCAAAAGCGACCTCATTAATATAACATTTAACAGTTAGTTAAGTCAACTACTTTTTTTAACAAAGTTTTATATGAAACACTCTGTTTGGCTGACTCAAAAAATTATATCAGCATCTATATCTTAAGTCAACACAAAACAGAGTAGTTTTTATATAATTTCTTCAATAAATAATTCTCTTCTATCTTTTAACGAAATGATCTCTTGAGAATACAAGTATTTCACCATAGGTCTAGTTGGGTTATTATCATCCATAAAGATAATTTCTGCATCCAATCCATCTGACAACTTTACCTTTGTACCTGTAGAAAACCTTGTTATTCCTTTTTTCAATTCATTAATGATTGTAAGATCAAATTTGCCGAATTCGTCCTCCATAATTTGTTCTAACACTTTAAAGGGTGACTGCTTACTACGATATGGTCTTACTGCAACCATAGCTTGGTAAATATCGGCTAAAGCTACTATTTTGCTATAAGGATGAAGCTTTTCAGCTTTCACGCTTAAGGGATACCCGCTTCCATCTATTCGTTCATGATGCTGGAGTACCCCTAGCTTTACTCCATCTTTAATAGACATAATATTTTTTAATAAATTATAGCTATGAACCGGATGTTGCTTAATATCTTTATATTCAATTTCAGTTAATGTTACCTTTTTAGTTAGGATCGCTGGGTTTACTTTTGACATACCGCAATCACATAACAATCCTGTTAAAGCAATTTGATTTATTTCTCCCTTTTGATACCCTAATTTTTGAGCTAAAAAGGCACTTACTAACGCCACAGACACACTGTGGTGGTACATATAATCTTCCTGCTTACAATAATGATAGAGTTTAAAGACTCCCTCATCATTACCTTCAATTTCAGATACTAGGGGTAAAATCGCTTGTCTTACTTTGTTGATATCAATTTGAACACCGGATTGCCAACTAATAAAAAGCTGCTTATAAGCTTGTACAGCTTCCAGGTATTGATGATAAAACGATTTGATTAATGTGCTATCTTCAACCACTGTATCTTCTGTTTCATCTTGCTCATTACTATATCCAGCTAATTTGAATTCCCGGCCGTTATCAAGAATGTTTTCCACTTCAACTTCTTTTACCAGGAATGCTATAAGAGCTTCCTTAATGTGCTTTGTAATAATTGTGTTTTTATATGCTAAAGGTTGATTTGTTGCTGATAAAATCGGCTTTGATAAGATACAACCTTCTTCTAATTGACTAATATGAATCTTCAAAGGTATCCCCCCCTTATGACATTATAAACAAAAAACAATGATAATGTTTAAGAATGTAAAAAAAGACTGAATTCCACACTCAAAGAATGTGTATTCAGCCTTCTATGCCTTTATATTATTCTTCAGATGAGTCATTTTCCAACTGCTGTTCTGTTTCTTCCAGTTCTTCATTCATGTCATCTTGAGATTCTTCTTCTTTTTGTACTAATGCTACAGTAGAGACAGATACGTTTTCATCAAGTCTGATTAATTTTACACCTTGAGTGTTACGGCCCATTTTCGAAATTGTATCAACATCCATACGGATCACAACTCCGCTAGCTGTAATCAACATTATATCCTCTAGACCAGTAGCTGCTTTTACAGAGACAACTGGACCATTTTTCTCTGTAATATTACAAGTTTTTAATCCTTTACCACCACGACTTTGTATGCGATATTCCTCAGAAGGAGTACGTTTACCGTAACCATTGCTTGTTACAATTAGTACATCCACATCATCTTCAAGAATTTCCATACCTACAACTTCATCACTTTCATCAAGTGAGATTCCCTTTACTCCTGAAGCTGTTCTACCCATTGAGCGAACATCTGATTCTGGGAATCGGATAAGCATACCGTTCTTCGTACCGATGATGATATCCTTTGAACCATCAGTTAATTTTACAGAAATAAGCTCATCTTCTTCACGAAGACCTACTGCAATTAAACCATTGTTTCGGATGTTGGCAAATTGAGATAAAGGAGAACGTTTTGAAATTCCATCCTTTGTAGTAAAGAATAAGTACCAATCATCTACAAATTCTGAAACCGGGATGATTGCATTAACCCACTCACCTTTTTCTACACTTAGAAGATTTATGATCGGCAATCCTTTAGCTGTTCTACTAAACTCAGGTATTTCATAACCCTTTGCTCGATATACTTTACCTTTGTTTGTAAAGAAAAGAATCGTATCATGGGTTGATGTTGTTAGTAGTTGTTCAACAAAGTCATCATCATTTGTTCCCATACCTTGTATACCACGTCCACCACGTTTTTGTGTACGATATGTTGAAACAGGAAGTCGTTTAATGTATCCATTATGAGTTAATGTAATAACTATGTTTTCTACAGGTATTAAATCCTCATCTTCAATGCTTTCAATTCCACCTGCTACAATTTCGGTACGGCGTTCATCGTTGAATCGCTCTTTAATTTCAGTTAGCTCTTCACGAATGATTTCAAGTACTTTCTCTTCATCCGCAAGAATTGCTTTTAGTTCTGCAATTAGCTTCACTAGTGATTGATATTCTTCTTCAATTTTTTCTCTTTCTAAACCTGTTAATCTTTGAAGTCTCATATCAAGAATTGCTTGTGCTTGCTTCTCACTTAAAGAAAATTGCTCCATTAATCCGTTACGGGCAATTTCAGTTGTTTGCGAGCTACGAATTAAGGCAATCACAGCATCCAAATGATCAAGGGCAATTCGTAAACCTTCTAAAATGTGAGCACGTGCCTCTGCTTTTCTTAATTCAAAAGCAGTACGACGTTTAATCACTACTTTTTGATGCTCAAGATAGTAATGAAGCATTTGCTTAATATTTAATACTTTAGGATGTCCATCTACTAGAGATAGCATATTAATACCAAAGCTTGTTTGAAGCGCTGTTTGCTTATAAAGGTTATTAAGTAATACGTTCGCATTCGCATCTTTACGAACCTCAATAACAACACGCATTCCAGTACGGTCAGATTCATCACGTAAGTCTGTGATTCCGTCAATCTTTTTATCTCGAACAAGCTCTGCGATTTTTTCAACTAGCTTTGCTTTATTTACTTGATAAGGAATTTCCTTAACAATAATTACTTGCTTACCTGAAGCCTTTTCTTCAATCTCAACCTTCGCTCTGAGAGTAATTGATCCACGGCCAGTTTCATAAGCTTTTCGAATCCCGCTTCTTCCGATAATTTGTCCAGCTGTTGGGAAGTCAGGTCCAGGAATAATTTCCATAAGCTCAGGAATTGTTATCTCTGGATCCTTACTAATCGCTAGGACGCCATCAATTACTTCACCTAATTGATGTGGAGGGATATTTGTTGCCATTCCTACCGCAATTCCAGTAGCACCGTTCACAAGTAAATTAGGGAATCTTGCTGGAAGGACTACTGGTTCTCTTTCGGAGCCATCATAGTTATCTTGATAATCAATTGTATCTTTGTTTATATCACGGATTAGCTCCATTGATATTTTAGACATACGAGCTTCGGTGTAACGCATTGCAGCTGCTGAGTCTCCATCGACTGACCCAAAGTTTCCGTGTCCATCTACTAGCATATATCTATAGTTAAAATTCTGCGCCATACGAACCATTGTTTCATAAACAGCCGAGTCACCATGTGGATGGTATTTACCAATAACCTCTCCAACGATACGTGCTGATTTTTTAAATGGTTTATCAGATGTCATTCCTAAGTCATTCATTGCATAGAGAATGCGTCGATGAACAGGTTTCAGTCCATCACGAACGTCCGGTAATGCACGAGACACAATTACACTCATCGCATAGCCTAAAAAAGATTCTCGCATTTCATTACTAATATTTCTCTCAATAACATGTGATCCTTGATTTTCCGCCATATTAAAATAACCTCCCTTATTCCTTTTCTTAATTTAATTGGGAGTGCCAAAAACATTACATCGAAAAATGGCAAAATACTATCTTCTTTTAGAAAAGTTGATAGTTTTAAATATAATAAAACCTGCCCAATTGGTTATGTTAAATAATTAGTCTACTCTTCATTATAGCAATATTAGCGAAAGATTACACATCAATTTGATGGAATATTCGTTTTCAGCTAACATTTCTTACACGATCACAATCTCTTTTTTTGTCTAATATTCTATGTAAAAAACACCTCACCGAGATGAGGTGTTCTTTCAAATAGATTAAATATCA
The DNA here is from genome assembly GCF_021117275.1 of Metabacillus sp. B2-18. NCBI lineage: Bacteria > Bacillati > Bacillota > Bacilli > Caryophanales > Bacillaceae > Metabacillus > Metabacillus sp. B2-18. The sequence goes on along the minus strand of NZ_CP088245.1, from coordinate 6,609 downwards.
AGGTTTTTAACGTACTGTGCGTTTTCTTCGATGAAGTTTCTACGTGGCTCTACTTTATCGCCCATTAACGTATCAAATGTTTCATCCGCTTCAATCGCATCTTCTAGTGTTACTTGAAGTAATGTACGTGTTTCTGGATCCATTGTTGTTTCCCATAACTGATCAGGATTCATTTCTCCTAAACCTTTATAGCGTTGGATACCTGGTTTAGGTTGATCAGGCATTTCAGCCAAGTACGAATCTAATTGTTTATCGTTATAGGCATATTCAACTCGTTTTCCTTGTTGAATTTTATAAAGTGGAGGCTGAGCAATATAAATATAGCCTTTTTCAACAATTGGACGCATATAACGATAAAAGAACGTCAATAGTAAAGTACGAATGTGTGCTCCATCTACATCCGCATCTGTCATAATAACAACTTTATGATAGCGGGCTTTTATAATATCAAAATCTTCACCGATACCTGTTCCAAGTGCGGTTATAATCGCTCTTATTTCATTGTTTGAAAGAATTTTATCAAGCCTTGCTTTTTCTACGTTTAAAATTTTACCTCTTAAAGGCAGTATCGCTTGGAAGTGTCTGTCTCTTCCTTGTTTTGCAGATCCACCTGCAGAATCACCCTCAACAATATAAATCTCACTAATAGAAGGATCCTTAGAAGAACAGTCCGCTAACTTACCAGGTAAGCTTGAGATTTCTAATGCACTTTTCCTTCTTGTTAATTCACGAGCTTTTTTTGCAGCTAAACGGGCTCTTGCAGCCATTAAACCTTTTTCAACGATTTTTCTAGCTACTGAAGGATTTTCTAACATGAATTTATCAAATGCTTCAGAGAAAACAGAATCTGTTACTGTACGAACCTCAGAGTTACCTAACTTCGTTTTTGTTTGACCCTCGAATTGGGGATCTGGATGTTTAACAGAGATGATTGCTGTAATACCTTCTCGAACATCTTCTCCAGAAAGGTTATCATCACTATCTTTAAATATTTTATTTTTACGAGCGTAGTCATTGATTACACGAGTTAATGCAGATTTAAAGCCTGCTTCATGTGTTCCACCTTCATAGGTATGAATATTATTCGCAAAAGAATAAATATTACTTGTGTAGCTATCATTATACTGAATAGCAACTTCGGTTGTAATACCATCTTTTTCTCCCTCAATATAAACCGGCTCATCATGAATAACCTCGCGCGTACGGTTTAAATGCTCTACATATGACTTAATTCCGCCCTCATAGTAGTATTCATTTGAACGTTTGTTTTCTCGTTTATCTTCAATCGTAATTTTCAATCCACGATTTAAAAATGCTAATTCACGAATACGGTTCGCTAATATTTCAAAATCATAGACAGTTGTTTCTTGGAAGATTTCCGCATCTGGCTTAAAGTGGGTGATCGTGCCTGTAACATCCGTCTCACCAATTACCTCTAAGTCAGCTGCTGGAATACCTTTATTAAATCTTTGGAAATGAACTTTTCCTTCACGATGAACTGTTACATTTAATTCTGTAGAAAGAGCATTAACAACAGATGCCCCTACACCATGGAGTCCACCTGATACTTTGTATCCTCCACCACCAAATTTTCCTCCAGCATGCAATACTGTCATGATAACTTCTACTGCAGGACGTCCCATTTTTTCATGTATCCCTACAGGAATACCACGTCCATTATCTTTAACAGTAATACTATTATCTTCTTCAATGGTGACATTAATTTCATCACAGAAGCCCGCTAAAGCCTCATCAATACTATTATCAACAATTTCCCAAACCAAATGATGCAGACCCTTACTGCTCGTAGATCCTATATACATACCTGGACGTTTACGAACTGCCTCTAAACCTTCTAAAACTTGAATCTGATTTTCATCATATGATTGTTGTTGGACTTGGTTATTTTCCGTCGTCACATTGATCACCTACACTTTTCCTAAAGCTTACTTGTCGTTGCACTCAAAGCCATACTCTAAAGCCCTTTCTGTTAAGAAGCTAGACTTTCATCATTTAATTAATCTATATCAAAAGCAACTTGTGCTCGTTTTTTTAATGTACTTGATGATAAAGGCGAGAAATAAATTTTATTAACCGTCACAATAATAGATTTTGCTTCACCATTAGCGAGTTGAACAATTCTTTCTTTTTGCTTTTGAAAAAATTCATCTACAATGGCGGAATCTTGTGAAGAGTGTCGATCCAATATCATCACGACCTCTTTTGATGGTACAACAAAATTGTCTCCCAGATGAATATACAAATTAGTCACCTCTTTTATCGTCAGCAAGCTCTCCTGCTCTTACACGGAAAGTAGCAGCTTCTTTTAATGTTTGATGATCAATTCCTTCGACACTTGTTGTTGTTACAAACGTTTGAACTTTGCCTTGAATGGTGTTCAATAAGTGTGATTGTCTATAATCATCTAGTTCGGATAAAACATCATCAAGCAAGAGGATTGGATATTCTCCTATCTCATTATGAATCAGGTCAATCTCCGCTAGTTTTAACGATAAAGCAGTGGTTCTTTGTTGTCCCTGTGAACCAAAGGTTTGCACATCATGGTCATTTACATAAAAGGTTAAGTCATCCCGGTGCGGGCCTGCTAAAGTTGCCCCCCGTTCAATTTCCTTCTCTCTTATTTTAGCAAATTTTTGTTCATATGCTTCTATCATTTTCGTCAAATCATAATCTTCTGATACATCCACAGAGGGTTTATATTTGATTTTTAGCGTTTCTAAGCCTCTGCTTATTCCTGAATGCACAGGCTCAGCCCATTTTTGGAGCTCAGAAATAAACCGCAAACGTTTATAAATAATTTTTGCAGCAGCTTCACACAGTTGTTCAGTTAAAACATCAAGCATCGTTTGATCCTTTTGTTTGCGCATCTGTAACAGCTTCAAATAATGATTACGCTGTTGCATAATTTTTTGATAACGACTCAAATCATGCAGATAGATAGCTGAAACCTGACCAATTTCCATATCTATAAATCTTCGCCTTACCTGAGGGCTTCCTTTTACTAAATTCAAATCCTCTGGTGCAAACATAATCACATTCATTGCCCCGACGTATTGGCTGAGTTTCTCTTGCTCAATATGATTTAATTTTGCTTTTTTGCCTTTTTTAGAAATAACTAATTGAAGGGCAGTTGAGCGATTATATTTTTCGATACTACCTTCTATTTTAGCATATTCTTTGTCCCAGCCAATCAACTCTTTATCATTTGAAGTTCGGTGTGACTTCGCCATAGCAAGCACATAGATTGATTCCATCACATTGGTTTTACCTTGTGCATTTTCACCTAAAATTACATTCACTTTATTTTCAAACTGAATCGTCAATTCTTCATAATTACGATAATTTTTTAATTTCAGCTCATTTATAAACAAAATTTGTACACCAACTTTAATTTTTCACAATATATGTGCCGAAATCAGGAATATATAAAACATCACCATCTCTTAGCTTTTTACCACGGCGATTTTCAGGTTCATTATTCACAAAGATTTCGTATTCAGCTAAAAACCATTTAGCCATCCCACCAGATTGAATAACATCTGCTAATTTTAGGAATTGACCTAATGTTATAAACTCTGTATCAATTTTAACTGGTTTTGCCATAGCGAACCACCTTCCTCAGTAGTCTCTAACTTTATATTTTACTAAAAAAATGTCCTGAAGTACAACAACTTCGGTATTGGAAATCTGTGTGTCCTTCAGGAACAGACACCACCTTTAGACTCCTGGAGTCGAAGTAGGTACAAATACCCATACAAGTTTATTTCTAACCATAAGAGATAAGGTATTCTTTCTGGATTAAATCAGGAATTTATTATCTCATAAATAAAGAAAAGGCTGACGAACGTCAGCCTGCTATTTTTATCATCAATATGTTCTAACAGGTAAAATTAACTGTAACATAGAGTCGTCATCTTTTGTACGAATAACAAAAGGTCTCATTGCTCCAGTAAAGTCAACACTGATTTCATTTCCTTCAAGTGCCTTTAAAGCGTCCATTACATATTTTGCACTAAATGAAATCTTTAATTCTTCACCATCAATTTGCTCCACTTGAATTTCTTCACTTACTTTTCCGATCTCAGGGGAATTAGATGAAACCTCAATCATTCCGTCTGTTAGAGTTGATAGTTTAACAACATTATTTCGCGCTTCTTTAGCCAATAAGGAGGCACGATCGATTGCTTGTAAGAAATCTTTGGAATTTAGAACTAAGTTTGTTTTACTCTCATTTGGAATCAAACGGGAAGTATCAGGATAATTTCCGTCTAAAAGTCTTGAGAAAAATAATAGATTTTTTGCCTTAAACAATACTTGGTTTTCAGTAATGACAATTTCAATTGGTTCGTTTGTATCATCTAAAATTTTGCTTAACTCACTTAGACTTTTTCCTGGAATGACAACATTGTAAGAGCTTTGATTTTCTGAGTTAATTAAGGATTTTCTTAATGCCAGGCGGTGACTATCTGTTGCGATACATATTAACTCACTGTTTTCTAGCTTCCAGTTTACACCTGTTAAGATAGGTCTTGTCTCAGATGTTGAAACAGCAAAAACTGTTTGACGAACCATTGCTTTTAGTAAATCGGTTGGGATTTTAAAAATATTTTCTTCCTCAATTTGTGGAAGATGAGGATATTCTTCTGCATCTAATCCATTTAGACTAAATTCAGCCTTACCTGAACGGATTACCGTTGAATGGTGATTTCCAACTTCAATTTCTACAATGTCCATAGGCAATTTTTTAACGATTTCACTAAAAAACTTGGCTTGTAAAACAACACTTCCTGATTGAAGAATTTCAACATTCTCTTTGTCATCTTCTTCAGCAGGAATAAAAGATTCGATAGAAATATCAGAGTCACTGCCAGTTAATGTGACTCCTTCAGAATCAGCAACAATTTTTATACCTGTTAAAATCGGAATTGTTGTTCTAGATGATACAGCTTTCATTACATCTTGAACACTTTGAACTAATTTATCTCGTTGAATAATGAATTTCATCATCGTTTTCCTCCTGTTTCCTAGCTACTTGAAATATTTTCTTGACTACGAGAGTTTCTCAATTTTTCAGGTTCTAGTTATATTATTTTTTTATAAAAATATAGTAGAAGTACTAGTAGGGCTTGTGGAAATGTGGATAACTGACCTAAACGAAAGGAAACACAGCCTATCCACATGTGGACAGACTGTGTATATATGTGTAATAGTTATTCACACTATTCAATATTAAAATTAAGAGCCTTTTAAAAGTCCAGTAATATCTTTTAACTGTTTTTGCAGCTGCTCATCACTTTGAAGCATTTTTGATATTTTCTCATGAGCATGAATGACGGTTGTATGATCTCGTCCTCCAAATTCCTCACCAATTTTAGGCAGAGAAGAATCGGTAAGTTCTCTTGAAAGATACATAGCGATTTGTCTTGGAAAAGCAACAGATTTTGTTCGTTTCTTCGCCTTAAAATCTTCTAACTTCACCTGATATTCTTGTCCAACTATTCGCTGAATATCACTAATTGAAATCATTTTTGGTTTTGAGTTTGGAATAATATCTTTTAGTGCTTCAGCAGCCAAATCAGCATTTATATCTTTGTTAATAAGAGAAGAATAGGCCACTACACGAATCAGTGCACCTTCAAGCTCTCGAATATTTGAATCAATTTGATTTGCAATATAAAGCATAACTTCATTAGGAATATCGAGCCCTTCAGCTTTAGCCTTTTTGCGGAGAATCGCAATCCTGGTTTCCAAATCAGGAGGGGTAATATCTGTAATTAATCCCCATTCAAAGCGAGAACGAAGGCGATCTTCTAATGTTGGAATTTCTTTTGGCGGTCGATCACTGGAAATAACGATTTGCTTACTCTCTTCATGCAATGTATTAAAAGTATGGAAAAATTCCTCTTGAGTTTGTTCTTTCCCAGCCAAGAATTGAATATCATCTATTAAAAGTACATCAACACTTCTATATTTGTTACGAAAATCAACTGCTTTGTTATCTCTAATAGAGTTGATAAATTCATTTGTAAACTTTTCAGAAGATAAATAAACAACTTTTGCCGATGGGTTATGATCAATCACATAATGTCCAATGGCATGCATTAAGTGAGTTTTTCCAAGTCCAACTCCCCCGTAAATAAAAAGGGGATTATAGGCTTTTGCAGGTGCTTCAGCTACTGCTAATGATGCTGCATGAGCAAATCGATTTCCTGATCCAATAACAAAAGTATCAAATGTATACTTAGGATTTAGCATGTTTTGCGGTAATTCTGTTTGTTCTTCATCGGCTTTATTTATCTGTTTGATCGGTGAATTTGGAACAAAATCATCATCCGTCTGATTTTGGGGAATAATAAATTTTATAGCAAACTCTTCACCTGTTAATTGATAAATTGAATCAGCGATTAAGTGTAAGTAACGGGATTCCAGCCAATCTCTTGCAAATTCGTTAGGAGCGGTAATTGTTAAGGTATCACCTTGAATGCCATGAGCCTTTGTTGATTTTAACCATGTTTCAAAGCTTGGCTTACTAATTTTCTTTTCGATCTCTGCCAAAGCCTTACTCCAAAGCTCAGATATATTCTCCAT